>NZ_JAUBRH010000011.1:173188-173289 GCF_036701775.1 Microcoleus sp. N9_A2
TACTGGTGCAGGCGTTGGCGTGGAAGTTGCTGTGACTGATGCTGAAATCGGGAAGTTGAAGGGATTTTCATCCGTATCATCATTGACAAATTGCAGCGTAC
>NZ_JAUBRH010000115.1:0-6345 GCF_036701775.1 Microcoleus sp. N9_A2
AACGTTCTGAAACTTTACCCAAATGGGATATCAAGATTATCCCCATTTAATCGGTACTTTATTTTTCCGCAAGTCCCGTAAGAGGAACCTAGGGCGTCGGTTCAGTACCCAGACTTGACAGAACCAGACAACTATGATAAGTGAAGTAAGAACCCGGTTAAACTCTAACAAGTTTTGATAAGAAACCTTATGCGTCCTCCTCTATGGACTCCTCCTGTGCAACTATCAGCCTCAGAAGAGGTGATTATCAAGCGTATCATTCATAGCCAAACTATTTACATTTCTCAGGCTCAATCGTCTCGATATATTTAATGATGAGTTCCAATAAGAACTCGCTACAATTTTCAAAGACAGTACAGTTGGGTATAGTCCAGTACCCCCAGCACAACTTGCTTTGGCGACTATTCTTCAAGCGTACCTAGGAATTTCTGATGATGAAGTGATTGAAGAAATGAGTCGTGGATAAACGCTGGCAGTTAATTTTGGATTGTTTGGAGTGCGAAAAAACTCCATTCTGTAAAGCCACCTTGGTGAGATTCAGAAAGGCTTTAATTAAAAAGGAACTTGACCAGCGTTTAATTGACCGGACTGTAGAAATCGCTAAAGAAAAAGGTGGATTTGGCTCATCTCAACTAAGAGTGGCATTAGATTCCTCTCCGTTATGGGGAACAGCTAAAGTAGAAGATACCTATAACCTATTGGGTCATGCTCTTCGTAAGGCCGTGAGTGTGATAGCTGTCCAGCAGGGGAGGGGGCTGGCAGAAATTGCCCATGAATTAGGTACTTCAATTGTTAGTAGTTCCAGCTTAAAAACTGCATTAGACTTAAACTGGGACGACCCAAGAGAGCGCCAAAACGCGCTTTCAATTATCCTAAACAGCTTAAATTCCGTAGATGAATGGATGCAATCCCAGTCTGAGCCTGATGAATTTGAAGTGGCACAATCGACTCTAGTTGTTGCCCGAGTTATTGAATCTCAAAATGTAACCTTAGACTCTCTCTTGAGTTCCTATTCTCAGTAAAGGGGTGGCTAAAGACCGGCGCATTTCTATTGAAGATCCCGATATGCGACATGGAAGGAAAAGCAGCTCTCAGAAAATAAATGGATATAAACGCCACGTTCTCAAAGATTTAGATATAGGCGTAATTCGGGCTGTGGCTTTGACGAAAGCGAATACTCCCGAATCTGCTGCTACAGTTGACATTTCCAGAGACTTAAAATTCTCACATACTCAGCTATCTGAATTACATATTGACCGCGCTTACTTATCTAGAGCGTCGGTTCAGTATTAGGAGTTGACAAAACTGGATGAGTATGATACCGCTGGAAAAGCCTTTTCAATTCTAATAATCAGGAAGAAGGAAGAAATCTTATGCGTCCTCCCTTATGGCATCCTCCAATTGAACTCTCAGAAAGAGAAGCGTTGATTATCAAACGCATTAAACGAGCCAAGTTATTCACGTTTCTTAGACTGAACCGTTCATTCATATTTAATGATGAGTTTCAAGAAGAACTTGCTACAATTTTTAAAGACAGCACAGTGGGTCAGGGCCCAATTCCTCCTGCACAAATTGCCTTGGCAATTATTCTGCAAGCCTACTTAGGCATTTCGGATGATGAAGTAATTGAAGAAATGCTCATGGATCAACGTTGGCAGTTAGTTCTTGATTGTCTCAATTGTGAAACTCCCCCTTTTAGCAAAGCCACTTTGGTTCGATTCAGAAAGGGCTTAATTAAAAAAGAACTCGACCAACGTTTAATTGACCGCACCGTAGAAATTGCCAAGCAAAAAGGTGGGTTTGGCTCATCTCAAGTCAAAGCGGCTTTAGATTCTTCCCCGTTATGGGGAGCTGGTAAAGTCGAAGATACATATAATCTCTTGGGTCATGCTTTGCGTAAAGCAGTGAGTGTGATAGCTGCTGGACAGGGGCGGGAGCCAGCAGAAATTGCCGAGTTAGCTGGTGCGCCAATTCTCAATAGTTCCAGCTTAAAAACAGCCTTAGACTTAAACTGGGATGACCCTTCAGAGCGTCAAAATGCACTATCAATGATTCTAAACAGCTTATGTTCTGTGGAAGAATGGATGCAAAGCCAGTCTGGTTGTAATGAGTTTGAAGTCGCCAAAGAGACTCTGGATGTGGCCCGAGTGATTGAATCTCAAAATGTAACTTTTGACTCTCAAGGAGTTCCAAGTTTAAGCAAAGGAGTAGCCGCATACCGTCGCATTTCTATTGAAGACCCAGATATGCGACATGGACGGAAAAGCAAGTCTAAGAAAATAGATGGATCTAAACGCCACATCCTCAAAGATTTAGAGAGTGGTGTAGTTTGCGCGGTGGCATTGACTCGCGCAAATACTCCGGAAGCCACTGCTACAGTTGACCTAGAACGTGACTTAAAATTTCAAAATATTCACCTAGCTGAGTTACATATTGATCTGGCTTATTTATCCAGTCATTGGGTGACACAACGGGATGATAAATTACAGATATTTTGCAAGGCGTGGCCGGTCAGAAATTCTGGACGGTTTGATAAAAATTATTTTTTTCTTGACTGGGATACGCATTTAATTAGCTGTCCCAATCAGGTAAGTATCCCATTTGAACCCGGAAAAATTGTTCATTTTCCTCAGAATGAATGTGCAATTTGTCCTCTGAGGTCTGGTTGCACGAATAGTAAAAGAGGACGGACTGTATCAATTCATCCTGATGAAGCCTTAATGCAAGAGTTGCGAGCACGTCAATCCACTGCTATTGGTCGAAAAGACTTAAGAAAACGTACTACAGTTGAACACTCTCTGGCTCATATTGGTCATTGGCAGGGTGATCGTGCTCGCTATATTGGACAGCGGAAAAATCTCTTCGATCTACGGCGAGTCGCTGTTGTCCATAATCTTCATGTCATTGCTCGAATGGATAAGGTTCGGCCGATTACACCAGGCATAGAGTCGAACTCATGGACTGGCTAATTTCATAAAGTCCTTTTTTTGTCAACTCCTAATACTGAACCGATGCCCTAGCGCCCCCAGGCATTGTGACAACAGTCAATCCAGGAGATGCTGCGGGTTTGCACGAGGCGATCGTCCATTTGCTTTCAAATCCTCAAGAAGCTGAAGCTCAAGCGCAGCGGGGGTACGAAATGGTTGTGAACCAGCACAGCAGTGAACCTTATATCGATGTTTTAGCCCAGAAGTTGCGATCGCTTTAGAGTCTCCCGAGAGCAGTAATTTCAGCCGGCTACAAGCCCGTTCCACCAAACAGAAACACTCTTGTGGAACACGCATATTGCCTGTTCCCAACCAACAGGTAAAACAGGCAATATGCCTGCTGATGAACGGGCTTCTAGCCCGTTCCACCAAACAGAAATATTCTTTTTGTGGAACAGGCTAGAAGCCTGTTCCTAACTCAAGACTCCCGTCCACTCGCCCACTTGTCCCGCCATTTCACAGTCCCTTCCGAAACTAAAACCCAGCGGCGACAAACCAGATTTTCTCGCAGCGGCGACAGTCCTTCCCGTAGCAACGCATACTTATAAGAAATCAACTTTCCCGCACTTTCATTAAAAGGAATTTCCCCAAACCAAGTATTAGTATTAATATACTCCAGCGGGTAACCCTTGCTAATATCCCAATTCCCCAATTCAGGACAATCTCCAATCACCACAATCCTTTCCCCAGGCTGACTTCTAACGCTATTAAGCTGCGCCCGTACAATAGTTTTCGCCTTAACTCGCTCTCCGACGCGGCTAAAAATCATTACTTCCCGCGAACCAAACTCTACATTGTACAGCATCCCATCTTTAACTTCAAACTTACGGCGCGATAAAACCTCCGTATGCTCTCCATCAGGCAGCTCAGTATCAACGGCTTTAATGGTAACAGAATTGCCCCGATTCATCGCTACAAACACCACAGAATCGCGATAGCGGCGCACGTAACAATAAACATCAGCAGTTAGATATTTTTGCCAGTGACTCCCCATCGAAATAGCTGGATTCAGCCGCCGCAATCCCGACAGTAATCGCACAGCTCGGTAAATCGGCGAATCAGTATCCCAATTTTCCATCATCGGGCGGTTGTATGGGTCATTTCCCCCATCTGTATCATCACGCAGATACTGTTCAGTGCCGTAATAAATGCAGGGAATGCCGCGAGTCGTCATAATTAAACATATCGCCAACTGCAGCATTTCTGGATCGGGATTTAACGACTGAAACCGCGGCATATCGTGGTTGTCAATAAAAGTAATCAATTCCGTCGCCCCGTAGTAGCGGTGATCCAAATTCAGGACATCTTGGACTAACTTAAATCCCGCGTCCGCACCCTGTCCCAATACTTCTCGAATTGCCACGCACAAACCAAAATCTAAAATAGTCATCCCCGACTCGTTGACAAATTCCACAGAACGATCGTTTCTAGGGTCGCTGTAAATCCATTCGCCAAAAATGAAAACATCAGGTCTGTGTGTTAAAATATCAGCAGTAAATTCCTGCCAAAACCAAATAGGCATATGCTTGACTGTATCAACCCGCAAAGCATCAACACCTCTGTCTAGCCATTGTTTAATTGCTGACTTAATATAACTGCGGTATGCAATATTATTTTCGTTGAAAGTTGCTAAACCAGACAGTTCGCAGTTGTGGACTTGCCATTCATCTTCCCAGTTTGTGACTTCGCCGTAGTGGTGATACCAGTCATCTTCATCGTCGTTAAAGTCAGCTATTTTGACGCCATCATCGTAGAGTTCCCCTTTTTTGCCGCTAAAATCTGGGTTGCTGTGATTGCAGACAATATCGAGTACGAGTTTCATGTTTCGCTGGTGCAACTCGTGTACTAATTTGTCAAATACCGTATCTTTACTTTCTTGTGTTTGGTTAATAGAAGGATTGTCGCCTTTGGCAATAAAGCGGGGATTTAGTCGCTTGAAATCTTTAGTCCAGTAGCCGTGAATAGCAGCTTGTTCGACAAATAATGCTTCAACTTGCTCGAACAGTGGAGTCAGCCAAACTGCGCTAACTCCCATATCTTTTAAGTAATCGAGTTTGTCGATAACTCCCTGCAAGTCGCCGCCCCAATATTTGCCCCAATCTTTGCCTTCTGGATCGTAAAGTTCAGGGTTTGGGCCTTCGTTATTTTCGGGGTCGCCGTCGTAAAAGCGATCGACTACAAGGAAATAAATTGTTTCTTGTCGGAATTCAATGTCTCTGGTGTAGAGGAATTCTAAATCGATTTCGCTTTCTGGCTTAACTTCTTCTACCAGAGACTGAATTTTTTCTTCTGGTTCGCTAACTTCATATTGAGAGGAAGTTTGATTGGGAGTGACTGATGTCATGAGATGTATTTTTTTATATTGTAAGATTGGTCAGTTATTCGGAGCTAGAGTCGGAGATAGCTTTCCCCTCTGACTGACTTTTACAGCATCATACGGAATTTACTGGTTTAATGAAATCTTCCTTTAGAGAGAGGGCAGACTCATCCTTAAGCATTATATGGATGAGAATTAATATTTAGCATAATTCTCAATCAAAGAGGCAGAGCCTCAAAAACCCGCGCTACCAGGCTGATCCTAGTAGCGAGAAAAGGTGTACTAATTGTGCGTGCGATCGCACTTTTTCCCGTCCTTTCATTCCTCCCGCAAGTTTTGGATATCTTCAACACTCAAACCAGTGGTTTGACTAATGGTTGGATTGTCAAGGACATTGAGAAGTTGCCTAGCAATTTCTAGAGCTTTTTCTCTCATTCCTAGCGCGAGTCCTTCTTCTCTGCCTTCTTCTCTACCCTCTTCTCTACCTTCTGCGATGCCTTGTGCGATTCCTTTTTCAATTCCCTTGAGCAAGACACCCTGCTGATCGAGAATAAACATTTCGCGGCTTTCCTGAACTTATGGTTATAATTTTATCTGATGAGAGAAGCAAGCTAACACGCGATTTCTAAAGTTATTAAAATTAGAAAAGCCATATCCTTGCCTCATGATCAACTTGATTCGATTGTTGATTCCTTCCATGACTCCACTTGTTGTGCGATTAAGAAAGTAATTGCAAATACCTTCACAATGATTTTTAATTGTTGATGCAGATTCTCGGAAAAATACTTGTGCATGATTTAGCCATTGTTTGATTTTTTTCTGCCCTTTTTTGACAGTCAAATTAGTTTCATATATTTCTCTAAATTTTTCTTTCATCTCATACGCAATTCTCAAGCATTCTGATTTACCAATACTCCGGACAGTTTTGGAAGAGAGACGCGAGTGACCGTCCCCAAAAAAGTCGGGTAGTGCCATGAAGGAAAGGATGGAGTAAACTTAAGCTACTATTAGCGAGAAGTTTTTGCCATTGGTGATATGACA
>NZ_JAUBRH010000116.1:0-6010 GCF_036701775.1 Microcoleus sp. N9_A2
ATATGAGGACGCCCAGACATTTTAATGTTCTCCTTTACTTTTCATGTAACTCTAGCATAACTTTAGAAAAATGGTATTAGGAATTAGCTTTTTTGAATATATGCACGACCGTATTTCTCACCTGGGAAATATTCCATCTTTGGGGATGATTATTCGTCAACAATCTTCGGTTTATTCTTTGGGTGTGTCCTGGGATTATTGAAGAAATTCAAAAAAACATAAATGCTCTGAATTATTGGTCCTTGATTCCTTTAGTAAGTGTCGTATAAACCCACGGTTAATTGTGACTTTAGTGGCGAAAAAAGACTATGACATCCTTGATTTTATGATTAATAATACGTCATATTCTACTATGCTGTTCCTAGATTGTGAACCTTCTTTTTTTGCTGTTACCCCGATTTATTGAGCGGATACATCGCAGAAATTAGCGAAAGTATCGTCGATATTGCCTCTAGGCAAAGCGTACCTCAACAAATAAACTCGCTGTTTCGGCGGTCTTTGATTGAAAAAACGGATGGGTTATTCTTCTTGCAACCTGTTGTCATGGAATCTGTAACGTCACGATTCATTCAGCAAGTTTATACAGAATTTGAGACTTCTGAGATTGACCTATTGCAAAGTCATTCCTTGATTCGAGTGCATGCTAAAGATTATGTGCGAGAGACGCAATTGCGGCTGATTGTACAACCTGTAATTGAACGACTTTTGTCTCGTTATGGCAGTGTATCAGAGATTGAAGAAAGAGCCAGGAAAATATTAGAACAGCAGCGACAAAAACTAGGATATATCGCAGGCAACTTGATCAATCTTCTGGTGCA
This sequence comes from Microcoleus sp. N9_A2, assembly GCF_036701775.1. NCBI lineage: Bacteria > Bacillati > Cyanobacteriota > Cyanophyceae > Oscillatoriales > Microcoleaceae > Microcoleus > Microcoleus sp. N9_A2. Next base: position 819 of record NZ_JAUBRH010000116.1, read on the forward strand.
GCTTCAAGTAGATTTATGCGGTTCTGAATTTTCTGAATTAGTAGTTGCCGAAGCCGACTTGAGGCAGGTTAATTTGGCAGGGGTCAATTTTCAAAATGCTGATTTAGCCAGATCTATTTTTTCAGAGACATTGGGGATTGCAATGTCGATCGACATGAGCATGGACGGTCAAATCGTTGCCGTTGGCGATTCAAGCTGCATGGTGTATCTCTGGAATATCGTCACCCATCATACTACTAGCCACCTTTGAAGGACATACCGGCTGGGTGTGGTCGGTTGTCTTTAGTCCAGATGGCAACACCTTAGCCAGCAGCGGTAGTGATACTTCAGTGCGGTTGTGGGATGTGCACAGTGGTGAGTGCTTGCGGGTTTTAACCGGACACACCGGCTGTGTTTGGTCAGTGAGTTTTAGTCCAGACGGTCAACGGTTGGCCAGTGGCAGCAACGATCGAACCGTGCGTGTGTGGAATTTGCAAGGGGAATGTCTCCATATCTTGAAGGGGCACACGCAAAACGTTCATTCGGTTCACTTCTGTCGGGACAATCAAACCTTAGCCAGTGGCAGTCATGACACATCGATTCGGATTTGGAATGCGATCGATGGGGATTGCTTGGGGATGTTACAGGGGCATAGCGAAGGAGTTCGTTGTGTGCGGTACAGCCCGGATGGTCAACTGCTGGCAAGTAGCTATCTCGATGGATCTATTCGACTTTGGAGTGGAAATGTCCACTCTAAATTCGATCGGTCAAATCTTGATTTCAAGCTGTTAAATGGTCACACTAATTGGGTTAGGAGCATCGTGTTTAGCCCGGATGGTGACATCTTGGCGAGTGGAAGCGACGATGGCACCCTGCGCCTTTGGAGTGCAGAAGATGGACAGTGCATCAACGTTCTGGGCGGTCATACCGAGGGGATTTTTGCCATTGCGATCGCACGTAGCGGAGTGCCAGAGGCAATCGGGGGTCAGCTACTGGTGAGTGCCGGTCAAGATCAAACTGTTCGGCTGTGGAATTTGCACGGACAAAGCCTCAAAACACTGCGCGGACGTACCAGCGGTATTCGCTCCATGAGCCTGAGTCCAGATAGTCAAACCCTTGCCAGCAGAGGTCAGGATGAGGCGATTCACCTGTGGCATTTGCAGTTCGATGACAGCGACACGCCGCTGATCCCTTATAAAACCTTGCAGAGAGCGACCGATTCGACTTCGCATTTAACCAGTTGGACTTCAAGTTTAAGCTTTAGCCCCGATGGTCAAACTGTGGCAACCAATGGACAAGATGGCTCGATTTTGGTATGGAATGTGCATACAGGTCACCTCGATCGGTTGTCGGGTCATGACGCGCCTGTGTGGGCAGTTCTGTTCAGTCCAGGGGGGCAAATCCTGGCAAGCGTCAGTTACGATCGCACCGTGCGACTGTGGGATGTACAGACTCATCAATGTTTGCGAGTGCTGCGCGGTCATCAGGATAGCGATCGGGCGATCGCATTTGATACCAGCGGTCAATATCTCGCTAGTGGCAGTTCTGACCACACCATCCATCTTTGGGACGTGCAAACTGGAGAGTGTCTGCGGGTTTTGCAGGGTCACGCTAGCGGAATTTTTACGCTGGCATTCATTCCCAACGCTCAACAGTTGATCGGCGGTAGTTTTGACCAAACCATCCGAATTTGGGATGTGCAAACCGGAGAGTGTTTGCGGGTTTTGCGGGGGCATATCGGTGGAGTTTGGTCTATTGCCATCAGCCCTAATGGTCAAATCTTGGCAACTGGCGGTGGCGATCAAACCGTTCGTCTGTGGAATCTGCTTTCAGGAGAGTGCCTGCAAGTGTTGCACGAGCATACGAGTTGGGTAACTTCGGTACTCTTTAGCTCTGATGGTCAATTTTTAGTCAGTGGCAGTGACGATCGCACGATTAAGCTATGGGATGTAGCGACAGGACGCTGTATTAGAACTTTGATGGTCGATCGACTTTATGAAGGCATGAATATTCAAGGGGCAACTGGTTTAACGGGCGCTCAAAAAGTCACTTTGAAAGCGTTAGGTGCGATCGCGTAGCCTGCGCGTAGCGCGTATCGAGCGTTGAGACAACTGACTAAACAAGGGAGCTTCACTGGCAGAATATTCCGATCGCAGTCCAAATGGCTTCTATAGAAATAGACCGCTTAAGTTGGATCTTAACTCAAATAACTTGAGTGGTCTAAATCGACTGAAAGTTGAACAATGGACACAACTGATTAAAAGCTAGGTGAACCACCAGGGCAACCAATCAGAGCATTCAGAAAACAATCCACTCAACGAGGATAAAAGCATGAACGCTGTCATGAACTTACAAACAACCAACAATTCATTGGAACAGTTTTACCAACAACTGTTGAAGAGTCCAGAGTTGCAAGCAAAACTCAAATCAGCCAGAGATCCTGAAAGTCTCTGCCAAATGGCAGTTCAACTGGGTGAGGAGATGGGCTACCACTTCACGATCGAACAAGCTCGTGCAGCAATGGCGATCGAAGTCGCTATGGGTGGAGATGTCCTAGAAGAAAGCAACTTGTCTACTCGAAACTCCCCAGTAGCTTACTGCCATAGCTGCGGCGGCAGTAAGTAAGGTCAATACATTGACGGCGATGCGAGTGTGAAGGATAGCTGGTGTCAAGCAGCAAGTTTGATTAGTTCTTTGAAACTTCCCCTAAATCTAACACTCCATCTTTTGTGAAAGGTAAATTGTAGAACTCAACTATCCGGTTGATGTTTCTACTTTTACTTTTCCTAATAATCGTGTAATACTAATTAATTTAGAAAAATGTACGATTACATAGTTTTAGATAGCCTGAATGCTTCCACTTACAAGCATTTAACTTATCCTTGGTTTCAAGAACGTCTAGATAGGCTTTCATCACAGAATCTCACAAATATTGCTCTCGGTGTAGCACTTCAAGGACAGCCAGTTGGATTAGTTTTAGCTGAATATCCAACAAATCAGAATCAAGCCAACATTTTATCGCTCATCGTAGCTCAAGAGCATCGCCAACAGGGACTTGGTACTGCGCTACTAATGCAGATTGAAGAAATACTAAAAAAACATGGCTGTCAACAACTCAATCTTTTATACAGTCTGAATCTTACGACTCCAATTCTGGAACGTATGCTTAAGCAACAAAACTGGGAAACTGCATCTTTTTATAGTTTGCAGTGTCTAACGAACCGAGAAAGTATTAAGCAGGCTCCTTTTTTAAATCGGTATGTTCTCCCCAATAAATTTACTATTTTACCCTGGGTTGATTTAACAGCTCAAGAGCGAACGAAAATCAAACAGCGAGAGAATGGACTGAATTATCCTGATGAACTTTGTCCCTTTCAAGACCGGATTGAAGCTGTTTATAGTATTGGTTTGCGCGACGACCTGGAAGAGGTAATTGGTTGGAGTATTGTACAACAAATGCCAAATGGTGCAATTTATAAAGCACTGTTTATTAAACCAGACTTTCGAGCTATGGGTCTAGGAATTCATTTGCTTGCAGCATCAATTAATCGCCGACTTACGGATAAAAAAGGGACAGAGGCAATGTTTATTGTATTAGCAGAAAATAAAATAATGGTGAGATTTGTGAATCGCCACCTTGCTCCTTATTTAACTTCCATTAATAGCTTTTGGAAGTCTTCTAAGTTAATGGCATCATCAACATCGATAGAACAAAATCAAATTCTCTCTCATAGTATAAGTTAGGCAATGCTTAACAGAATGCAGCAACTTTTACAGTCCTGGAAGCACTCCTACCAAAGAAACCGGGTTTTTTTACGAAAAGACGCGTTGCAGCCACAAATTCGGTAAAAAACCCGGTTTCTGGGCCCCCATACGTAAGTCCTATTTTATTTACCTAAAACAATGCTGAACAAACCTGTTTTTAAACCCCACTTCCATGTTGAAGTTATCGAGCCAAGTAGCGTCTATCTACTTAGCGAACACGAACATCATGCTCTTAGCGGTCGCCTCTATACGTTGCTTGCTCCCTTGCTTAACGGTGAGCATAATGTCGATGACATTGTGCGGCACTTAGAAGCTGAAGTATCAATGCTTGGCGTTTACAATGCCCTTACCCGTTTGGAGAGTCAGGGTTATCTAGCGGAAGCAGAACCGATAATACCACCGCCACAAGCGGCATTTTGGAGTTTGCTGGATACTGATTCGGCAACAGCTCTAAATAAGCTAAAAAATACAAGAGTAAGTGTAGTATCTTTTGGTCAAGTTGAGACAAAAGAATTTATTTCTGCTTTGAAGTCATTAAATATAACTGTTGACGAACAAGCCGATCTAAGCCAGACGGATTTAACAATTGTTTTAACCGATGATTACTTACAAGTTGGTTTAAGTGAATTCAATCAAGCAGCCGAAGCACGCCAAAAACCTTGGTTATTAGTGAAACCTGTGGGTACGGTAATTTGGCTGGGGCCGCTATTTGTCCCATCTCATACGGGATGTTGGGAATGTCTTGCTCAACGGTTGCAGGGAAACCGAACTGTTGAAACAAGTATCGCCAAACAAAAAGGAATGACTGAATCCTTTTTAACCTCTCGTGCAGTGCTTCCGGTAAGCTTGCAGATGGGTATCAACTGGGCAGCTATGGAAACTGCAAAACAGTTAGTTCTAGCAACACCTTCACAGTTAGAAGGTAAACTATTTACCTTCGATACCATGCAGCTATCGATCGAGCAGCATATTCTTGTTAAACGTCCGCAATGTCAAGTATGTGGGGTTTTTAACCAAGCAGATAAACCGCAGCCGATCGCACTTCAAATTCAGAAAAAACTATTCACTTCTGATGGAGGACATCGCAGCGTTTCTCCTGAAGAAACTTTCAATAAATATTCCCATCATATTAGTCCTATTTTGGGAGTAGTAAATGCTTTTAATAAACTCACAAGTGATAATATTTTGCTTCATGTTTATACAGCAAACTATCTAGATAGTCGAAGCAATAACTGTTTAGTAAACCTACGCCAAAATTTAAGAGCCAACAGTGCTGGCAAAGGTAAAACTGACAGCCAATCTAGAGCAAGTTGTCTTGGTGAAGCGCTGGAAAGATACTCTGGTGTTTTTACCGGAGATGAGTATCGGATTAAACTGAGATCTTGCACCATTCTCAATTAGCCATACTGCCAACCACTAACAGTGATGTCAAAACCCTGCTGACGAGC
>NZ_JAUBRH010000117.1:0-5678 GCF_036701775.1 Microcoleus sp. N9_A2
CGAGGACTGAGGAGAAGTACCCCAGAGAGAGACGGCTCTCTACTCATCAAATGCGACTTTGCACGTCGCGCTTCACCGCACACGGCTCCTAAGTAACATAATCCTGGTCATGGATACAGTATTCTGAAGATATATTCTCTTTCTTACTGCTTGACAGATTCCTGTTTACCCCTAAATCCCACCTTAAGATTGCTCCCAGGTTTTAGGCTTGTAAAGGGCTACTAAAGACCCTGCCTTTTACGCTACCCGGTGCTGTCAGCTTATCTCTGTCATTACAACAAAGCATTGGCTTCTGCGACCATCCCTCACACTCACAGCTTATAGCTAGCAACCTACTTAATTATTTAAGGGCTGTGAGCGCTTTACTTCGTTCCGATTACACATTGGTTGAACTTTTAGCGTAATGCTATCCACCGGGTTTTTGGGCAGTGCTTGTAAGTCAATCCGATAATTGCTTACGCCCTATCCTTGCCTTTGGGCTTGGTCTATAAGCCGTTTGACCATCTATCATAACGGTGGTTCAGACACATTTTTGCTTTCGCTACGCATAAGTTCTTGCTCGACAGCTACCTCATTCGGCTAGAAGTCTTTCTGCCTTTGATCCCCGCTTTATCCTGTTGGTTGCTACCCAACAACATAGGGAAAATGCTTTCACTCCTGCACTTGGAGGCTAGGACTAAGGGAGGAACCCTGCACCTAGATGTGTAATCAGTTATCAAGGTTCTGTTGAACCAGGCTAACCGTCCCTAAGTATTTCTGCTCATTTTGGTTAAACGAATCGCACATCGGAATTGATATCATGGGCGGGCAGGATGCCCACCCCACAAGAAAATTAAATTTTTGTGGCACAGGCAGGATGCCTGTTCTTGAGCATGGTGCAAGATCTCAGTTACTACTTTTACAACAAACCAGGAACTCTGCAACAACTCTAACGTCCATTTTGCAACTTTCTTACCTCTTTGTGCACGCTCATCCCAATCTCCAAAGCCTCATTTAGTAACCGCCCGTATTCAGACGCCCGATCGCTCACATCCAATGCCATCAAAGCAGCCAAATTACTTTCAATATTAGCAAATAACTCGTAACGGCGACCTATAAATTGCTGATTTTCCCTGAGAATCCTCTCTGTTTTCAAAGCACAGACTAAACTTTCTCGAGTGATTTGTAAGGCTTCAATTGCATCTCCTCGGTTAATTAAATTGGCTTGTAAATTGCCAGCAGCCGTTAGGCGATCGATAATATCTAAAGCCTGAATTACCTCATGATATTTCTCAACTTCATCCAGCAGACCCGCCAGCGTTGCCAGAGGCTTTGCCTTTACCCATTTATAGACATTCCAAGCAACAGTAATCGCCAGCGAAAAACCGAAAGTTAATTGTAAAACCCGGACAAATATCTCAGCATCGTTAACTGAACCTACATTATGTTTATTGACCAGCAAAGCCACAGGCAGCGATACAACAAGCGTCACGCAAAATATCAACAACTCATGGAACAAAAGAGCAAACAGCTTTTTGCCGTCCCGGAGTGCCGCAGGTCGGTAAAAATCCGCTGCAAAACCGTCGCTCAAAGCTATTCCACTCAAATCATCTAACTCCTTTTCAGGAATTTTCAATTCATCCAAATCTGCTTGTATCACTATTTAAAATCTCCTTAAATTGCGATTAATTACGATCCTCCCAGAGACATAATTGATTGCCACAGACTCATATAAAAATTGCTTTCTCGGTTTCGGAACAGTTCAAAAGCTTGGCCCGGTGCGCCAAAAAACGGTCTCAGCGTCCATCCCAACTGACTGCCAACAAACGCATAAAGTCCCAACCAGAAGCGCAAAATATTTAGCCTGATGTCTTTGCCTTCGGCATCTTGTTCGGACAGAAAGTGCATTCCTTGATAAATGAAACTTACCCCCAAAAATCCTGTAATTGCCATGATAGCAACATTCAGCAACAGATAAAAAGTGTAATTGGTACTGCTGATTAGAAAAAACAGGCTGACCGGTGCAAATCCAAACAGCAAAACGCTAATCATCGCCATCGCTGTCATCAACAATGTCAAATACTGTTCAAAAGTTCGTTTTGAACCAAACATGACATTAAAAAAGTATAGTGTGGGAAAGCAGATAATCAGTGTCAGCAAGTAAAGTGCTGGCAACTTGATTGCTGAAACGAGACATTGCATCCACGTACTAGATGCACCTAATATTGCTCCGTAAATCCCAAAAAATATGGTACTGGAAATCAACAAACCAAAAATTTTTGATTTGAGCTTGACACCTTGGCGAATTTCTTCGAGAAATTGTTGCCGTTCCCGCAGCAAATTCATTACTACTGAAAAATATTTCACGGCTTCTCCTTGTGATTGATGCGATTCCGAATCAGTCATAACTCAAGCTGAGTTCGATCGGCAATCTTGCCAAATCAGGGCACTCTATGTTAACTCATTATTTTTGTACCCAGCTCACCACAAGCTGAGATGTGGAGGCGTTTTGAGAGATACTTGCAAAGCTAAACGGCTCAAACTGAATACAGTTATGCTTTGTATTCAATTTGTATTCATTTGTCTCCAAATTGTCTCCAAAAAGGGCGATCGGGTACTCATTGGATACTCAGTTGATACTCAGTTTGGTCGTTCCGTCGTCAAATCGTAGTCATTTTGTATCCAATTTCTAGTCAATTTCTAGTCAACCAGACCCCTTGAAAACCGAGAAAATCAGCAATAAAAAACCTCAAACCGTTGATTTATCGTTGGTTTGAGGTTCTTATAGACGTAAGCGGGCAGCGGGAATCGAACCCGCATAGTTAGCTTGGAAGGCTAAAGTTTTACCACTAAACTATGCCCGCACACAGAAACTAAACTTACCACAAGTCTCTGGGGATTGCAATAGGCCTGTGCAAAATTTTTGAATACCTCCCTCACACTGGCTGAATAGGGACTTGCGCCCCGATCGCCCAATCCACCCAAAAATCCCCCTCTCCCACGCTGCGTAAGGCTTTACGGGTGGAAATAATCGTAAATTTGCTGCGCCAGACGCGGCCCAATCCCAGAAACTTCTGCCAACTGTTCGGGAGTTGCTAAACGCAGGTAGTCGATCGACCGAAAATGTGCTAACAATTGTTTTTGTCGGTGGTGTCCCAATCCGGGAATTTCATCAAGGCGCGATCGCTTCATTCTCTCGCTTCTTCGATCCCGGTGAAAACTCACAGCAAATCTGTGCGCCTCATCCCGCACCCGGCGCAATAATTGTACCCCTGGCTGCTCAGAATTAGTTGGCAGTGGCAAAGATTCCCCCGGCAAAAATATCTCCTCTCGCTGCTTTGCCAAACTGACAACGCGCAACTCTTCTAGCAAATTCATCTCCCGCAAAACAGCCACAACTGCTGACAGTTGACCTTTGCCACCATCTATCATAATTAAGTCGGGTTTGTCGGAAATAGTATGAGAAACCGAAGACAAACTACTAATTTCTTCCGGTTCTCCTACATTACTCAATTCATCTTCCTTCTTTCTTCTATCCGTTAAATCCCGTACATTGCTCGTTGCCGAACTTCTTTCTTCTTCCTTCTTCCCATCCGTTAAATCCGCTGCCGAACTTCCTTCTCCCTTCACTCCTCGGAATCGGCGACCGATAACTTCTGCTAAACTAGCAAAATCATCAGAATGACCAGATTTAATTTCAGGATTTTTAATTTTGTAATGGCGGTAGTGCTGATTAGCCGGCAAACCGTCAATAAATACGACGCGGGAAGCTACGGCGTCAGAACCTTGAATATGAGAAATATCGTAACCTTCAATGCGGCGAGGAACTTCTGGCATATCGAGAATTTCTGCTAAATCTTGCATTGCTTGAGAATTGCGATCGCTCAATCTTTGCATTCTCGCCAATTCATACTCAGCGTTGCGTTCCACCATCTCAATCAACTCAGCCTTAGTTTGCCGCTGCGGCGTCAAAATCGTAACTTTTCGCCCCTTACGGTTGCTCAACCAATCTGCTAATATTTCCCCTTCTGGCAATTCGTACTGTACTGAAATTTGGCTGGGAATTTCTACGGATTCGACATTTTGATAGTGTTCTTCCAACACCCGCTGCAAAATCGCTCCGGCCTCTACCCCCCCTCGTTCCCCCCCTTGGCAAGGGGGGGAGGAAAGAGAAAGTTGAGATAACTCTTGCCCATCTTTTACAAGAGATTGAGATAACTCTTGCCCCCCCGTGTCCGCCCTGGGTTGGGGGGGTATTTCCGCCATGAATCCCAATCTTCCGACCAATTGACCGGCGCGAATTTGGAACAATTGAACGCAAGCGTGCTGACTATCGGCCGCAAGGGCGATCGCATCTCTGGAAACCGTATCGTCTGGCAAAGATACTTTTTGACCCGCACTCAAAGACTGCAAACCCTTAATTTGGTCGCGAATGCGCGCCGCCGTTTCAAAGTTTAAATCTTCGGCAGCTTGTTCCATTTGCGGCGCTAACAAATCGAGTAATTCCTGAGTTCTTCCCTGAAAAATCATCGCTACTTTTTGGATAATTTTTCGGTATTCCTCCGGCGAAGTTAACCCTTGACAAACGCCAACGCAGCGCCCGATGTCGTAGTTCAGACAGGGACGGTCTTTAAACAACGGTTGAGGGCGCTGCCGCAGCGGGAAAATCCGATTAATTAAATGCAGCGTACTCCGCAGCGCCCCTGTATCGACGTAGGGGCCGTAATAGCGGTCTTTTGCACTACCTGCGCGGCGTTTGCGGGTGATAAAAATGCGCGGGTATTCCTCCGACCAAGTTATGCACAAATAAGGATATTTCTTATCATCTTTTAGGAGTACATTAAAGTAAGGTTGGTGCTGTTTTACGAGGTTTGCTTCTAACGCTAAAGCTTCTGCTTCTGTGTCGGTGGCGATGAATTCAATTTCGCGCACTTGCTGCACCATCATCGCGATGCGGGGACTGAGATTTTGGGTTTCGCGGAAGTAGGAACGGACGCGGTTTCGCAGTCTTTTTGATTTGCCGATGTACAGGATGCGATCGCCCTCATCGCGCATTAAATATACACCCGGAACCGCCGGAATTTCTTTGAGGCGACTTTCTAAGCGTTCTGCATCTTTAATTAGCGGCAGCGTTTTTATCGATGGCATATAAATTTGAGATTTTCTGACTTATATATACCATTGTAACGCTGTTATCCGAGTCTAGGGAATCAATCACAAATCAAAACCGCAGACTTATTATCATCTACCTTATCCAACGGATATTTATCCTTAATAAATTCTTGCAGCAAATCAAAGAAAATGTCAAAAGCATGACTTTCATCAGTTGAATAGAAGAGAATAATTTTAGCCCAAGAAGCGGAGGTGTTAACAGCAAATCTCTTTTGCAGCCAAGGCTGAAATTCTGCAAATTCTTCCTCTTGTTCTGTGAACGGGGTTTCGAGCAAATCGCGGGCGTGTTGATATCCGCACAAGAACATAAATAAGTGGCTGATAGAAGGGGAACCCATGTACATTCCCGGTTTTTTTTGAATGCGAGCGAGTAATTCGTAAAATTTAGTCATCCGATCAAATCCGGCTTAAAAACCCTATTTATTTTTCAGTCTGCGAAGGCGAACTTCGTTCAACTGTCAACTGTCAACTGTCAACTGTCAACTGTCAACTGTCAACTGTCAACTGTCAACTGTCAACTGTCAACT
>NZ_JAUBRH010000118.1:0-5675 GCF_036701775.1 Microcoleus sp. N9_A2
ATATTCGTTAAATTTGGCTCTCGACAACTAAACCGTCCTGATCTAGCACCAATCTGAAACCAATTGGGATGAATGCGTCCTGTAATCGGGTGAATGTGTTCTGGTAAACCCAGAGTAAAAGTGTCGATACGAGTAGATAAGCTGCGATATTCTAACAGTGCTTGAATAACGGGATACTCGCTTTGCAAAGGAATTAAATGTTGAGAGTTAGTGGAAGTAACAGGAATCCCTTTCTCTTGCAAAGCGGCTAAAACTTGCTTGGGAGAGCGAGGATTAATTGTATCCGTAAATTCCGGCAGCAGAGAGATTTGTTGGTGAGGGTTAGGTCGATGAAGCTGCGAATTAATTTGTTTTAAAAGAGAGTCGCGTTGGTGGCAGAGCTTCACTCCCAAAACTCTCCACTGTTCTCTATCTAAAAGCATTCCGTTGAGTTCCATAGAAGCCACCGCAGGCAGACAGAAAAACTCTAGCAAAGCAGTTTTCCAAAGCTTAGAAGCTTTCAATTTTTGTTCGAGAACAGCAGCCAGCGGGAGTAAAATTGCAGCATCGGTAGCAGCATATTGCAGTTGAGCGAGTGTTAAGTTTCCTGACCAATCGCTAACTTGCTGCGTTTTGTCTAGATTTACTTTCAACAAATTTTCAGTGACAGACTCTAGGGACAGATGGCGTTTTAGTCCAGCCGTCATACCAATTTAATGTGAAGTTGCATATAATAGAGAGGTAGCGTTGATGGTGCGTTTTATGGCTCGTATTTTAAAAATCACAATTGAAGAAAGCGTAGAATTTTTAGAAAAACAACTAAAAAATACTCGTACTGCCAGTCAAAAAGAACGAATACAAGTATTATGGTGGTTAAAAACAGGGCAAGTACAGCAGCATCAAGAATTAGCGAATCGTTTGGGGAGAGACAAATCTACGATAACCAGGTGGTTACAAAAGTATCGACGGGGTGGATTGTCGGAATTATTGTTGGTAAAAAAAGCCCCAGGACAAGAACCACACTTGACAGGTGATGTATTAGAAGGACTAAAAGAACGTTTGGTAACAGGAGTCCCCTTTAAAAGCTACGGGGAAATTGTGGAATGGCTCAAAAGCGAGTATAATCTATTCCTTACTTATGCAACAGTCTATGCCTGGGTGCATTATCGTCACATCGCAAAACTGAAAGTGCCACGTCCACAAAGTGCTTTACAGGACGTAGAAGCAGTGGAGCTTTTTAAAAAAACATCATTCCAGCAGTATTGACGTTTCAAAAATATTTTGGTAAGGGCAAAAGGCTACGATATTTGTGTCAAGATGAAACCCGTTTGGGATTGAAAACATTGACAGGAAAATTAATTACAGCCAGGGGGGTAAAACAGGGCGAACGCATCTAAATTTCATGTTAACAGAATCTGGTATATTGGAGAAGAATTATTGAGTAACTACAAAACATTTAATTAGAGTTTACCTGTATGAAACTTAAACCTAAAATCACGCTCGCCGACCATTTTGCCGACTTAGAAGATCCCCGAATTGAGCGGACGAAACATCATCAATTAATTGACATTATCACTATCTCAATTTGTGCCGTGATTTGCGGTGCTGATACATGGGTGGATATTGAAAGTTACGGGCGAGCTAAATACGAATGGTTAAAGAAAATTTTAGAATTGCCGAATGGCATACCTTCACATGCAGAAGTGTTGAATGCTTATTTGATAGGATTCTGAAAATAGACATACGAATCCTATAAACTGCTGATTTCAGCAATTAAAAACAAGTTCCTTAAACCAGTGAATATAGCTGATTTTCTCACACATAAAAGCCTGTAAATATCGTAACTTGTCTAAGAGTTTATTTCCAATAATATCAGGAACTTCAACTAACTGAAGCAACAAATAACAAATCAAACAGGCATAGATTTGTATCTTAATTCCCTTGGTATTTTTAGTAATTAGACGAGCTAATTTTAAATGCATTTTTAAGAATTTCCACAGCAATTCAATCTGCCATCGTCTTCGATAAATTTCTCCAATTTCTTCATTAGTGTATGCTGATTTTCCTGATTCAGGTAAATTAGTGACAAACCTAAATTCTGTCCGTGTTTCTAAATCTGAAAAAGTCACTAATCTTACTTGAACTTTTCGTGGGTCACTCCACACTTCATAAGTTCCATCCTCCTTCATATTGACAGTAGAATTATTCTTAATTCGTAGTACAAAATATTGATTTTCTTTTTTCATCAATGCTTGAACACGTTCAGAACTAGAAAAACCTCTATCCATTACAGCAACTCCATTTTGAGGTGTGGCTGCTATGGTTTCATCGACCTACTGACTGTCATGACCTTGACCAAAATGAATGTGTACTCCATCAATTATTTCCCGTTTATTGTCCGTTCCAGCAAATAATTTTACTTGATGGTATTCCTGTTGCCATAGTAATTTACTTGTTAACGTAACTATCGTTGAATCTAAAGGAAATAAACTCATCCTATCTTTGCTGATTAATTGACGTTTTAGCTCCCCTTGCAATCTTTCAAAAATTTTGACAAAAACATCAATATCTCTATGCTTACTAGCCTTTGAAAAAGTTGATATATCTAGGGAAATATCTCGACTGTTTAAACGGGAAAATAGGGAACGCATAGTATCGAGACTTTGGTCAAAACTGAACCCTAGCCAGCAGGAGACAAATGTGAAGCTATCTAAAACAGGATAATCATCATCATCGTAAATGGGCGAGATACCGTTTGACAATTTTGGGGAAGTTAGAAAATAGCATTTTAGTTGATTATTAATAATTTATAAGTCTACAATTATACATTGCTCTGCCAATTTTAGCAAACTTTTCCTATCATTCAACACTTCTGCTTCACATGATACAATTGCGCGAGTATTTTCTCGCCTCAAACCTGAGCAATTTCAGAAATGTTTTTTGAGTTGGATTCAATCTATTAGCTGCTTCAATCCAGGAGAAGTAATCGCAATTGATGGCAAAACTCTTCGCCATTCTTACGATCGGGGAGGATCCAAAAAAGCGATTCATATGGTCAGTGCTTGGGCGACCAGTCAAAGATTAGTTTTAGGACAAGTTAAGGTTGATAAAAAATCCAATGAAATCACAGCAATTCCGGCTTTACTAAAAGTATTAGAATTAAGTGGAAGCATTGTCACCATTGATGCGATGGGCTGTCAAAGGTCAATTGTGAAGTCAATTGTCGAACAAGGAGGAGATTACGTAATCACCTTAAAAAAGAACCAACCATCCCTGTATGCCAGAGTAGAACAGTTGTTTAAACAAGCAATTAGACAAGGATTTTCTGGCTCTACACATACAGCTTATTCAACCCAAAAAGAGAAAAATCATGGTCGCTCATAAATCAGACATCACAACCATGTTAAGTGACATCAAAGAGCTGATATATCCCGATAATCAATGGGAGAAACTTCAGACTATAGGTATGATAGAATCCGTGAGAATAGTCAAGGGAAAAACAACTATTGAAACTCGTTATTACATTAGTAGTTTACCAAATGATCCTCAAAAATTTGGTAAATCTGTCCGGAGCCATTGGGGAATTGAAAATTCTTTACATTGGGTATTAGATGTGGGTTTTCGTGAAGATGAGTGTCGGATTAGAAAAGATAATGCTCCGCAAAATTTTGCTATTCTTAGACACATCTCGCTCAATCTTTTGAATCAAGAGAAAACTTCAAAAACTGGAGCAAAAAATAAGCGACTTCGAGCCGGGTGGGATGATGACTATTTGACTAAAATCCTCGCTGTTGCAGTTAATTAAATTCTCACGAATAACTCATTAGTAACTATTATACAACTTGTCAACAGTGGTTGTAATAGTTTTATTGTCTCAAAATTAGCACCAAGTAAAAACCACCATTAATCAGTTACTGTTTTCTTACTCAAGTCATGACAAAGCGTGTCTGTAGCTTCTAAGAATGGTGAATTTATCTCAAAATATACTCACCACTGATGAACAGTGTTCAATAAGATGCGTTCCCCCTGGGGGTAAAACCAGTTGCTCCCATACTATGGAAACGTGAAAATTTTTGGTTGTATGGGGTAGTCGAACCATTGAGTGGCTGGCATTTTTGCCAAGAATACGCTCATCTTAACGGAGAAAACTTTCAGCAATTTATTGACGCTCTTTCTCTACAATTGGGTGAAGATATTGCCCTGATTCACATGGATAGAGCGGGTGCTCATATCACTAATGAACTATCTCAGTGCCCGAAAATTTAATTCCTGTCTGTCAACCTTCACATAGTCCAGAACTTAATCCAATTGAAAGGGTATGGGAATATATCAAACAGCAACTTGTTGGAGAAGTTTTTACAACACTGGAGCAATTGTGAGAGCGATTAAAACAAGTTATTGAAAAAATCACACCTGAGCAAATTAGTTCGTTGTCATCTTACAAGTTTATTCTTGAAGCCCTATTCTATGCAGCTTCATATTAAATTGGTATAACACAAACTTCAAACCAGAATGGGGAAGTGATAATGAGTTTCAACAATTCCTACAATGTAGTGAGTATGAATCTGTCCTAATAATGACTACTCGTGAGCAAGTCTCAAAGATGGTTAAAAAGTATGTTAGGAATAACTACCTAACTTTAACGGGCAATGGTAAAGTCTTTAAGGAGACTAAAATCGCTCAACTGGTAGGCTTCAATCAATGCAATACACGCTACGGTCAAGTGATTAAGACTTTCTTAAAATACGTCCGCCCGTATCTCGATCTATCAGCACCTAACGTACTTAAAGGAGAGTTAATTAATCTTGACAATCTCAGAACATATACTGAAAAGGATGCTTATAACCTAGTTGGAGAGATGACTAACCAGTGGAAAAACTGGAAACATAAAGATCAGGAAACGATTAAGCTAGGGGAATCAATAGTCAAGAAACTATATCCGGGAACATTGATGTTATCTGTAACGGCTGCAATAAGCCAGAATCCACATCATGATAAGATTATTTGGCGGGATCTAATTGATGTTTTCTACCAATTATCTGAGTTATCCCTAGGGTTTAAATGCCCTAATGGTGTTATCCTTACTCCCTTTAATATCTACTCTAATGATGTTGAAAGGTGGGAACATAGGATCAAAATTCAACTAATCTATATTCTAAAAGATGGAGATAAAACTAGAACATTAGGGATTGAGTCATTGTTGCAGAGAGAGAGATAGAGGATTTATATTCTACATTAGATCGCCTATCCCCTACTTGGAATACTAACCAAGATATCAATAAGCATCTAGCAGAGTTACACGATTGCTTATCTGCTGCTAAAAAGCTTAACCCATAAGACCAACTAGCTAGGTTATACCCGGTAAGTTATCCTAGCTCTTTCTACTAAAGTATGAAGCCTTTGACTTAAGTCAGTAAAAAGAATGAAATTTAGTAGATGTAAACAAATAAAACAGGTATATATACACTACTAAGATAGGACATTATATGTAAAAAGTGATATAGGAAAGTATATATGAAATATGAGAATCTATAGGAACAGAGTAGAGACGATAGCTAAATGGTTGAGGTTAGAGTAACCTGCTTTCCCTATGTGCTTCTATTACATAATTTATTTCAATAGACCTCCTGCGAAAATATCAAGTACTCGCCTGTTGTAATGATAAATACAGGTCATAATTGTAAATTCCTGCAATT
>NZ_JAUBRH010000119.1:0-5551 GCF_036701775.1 Microcoleus sp. N9_A2
ACATAAAAAGAACCAAGTAGGTATAATATTTGACATATCTACCGAAACCTAAACCTATTCATATTCACTCATTTATTTATTATACATCGCTGATGTTATTAAATTTTCATTCCTTACTTGATCGTCTAAACTGATTTTAACTTTTGCCAACAGGTTTGCGATTGCTCCTTCGGAAATCTTGAGTCCAAAAACGGATGCCAATATGGACGATAGCCGTTCGTAGCTAATGGCATGAGTGTAACGGAGATATGTGACGCGAGCTTTGAATTGAGGATCTTCCTTACTTGGCATGCTAAACTAACAATTAAAATGCCAAGTA
This sequence comes from Microcoleus sp. N9_A2, assembly GCF_036701775.1. Taxonomy (NCBI): domain Bacteria; kingdom Bacillati; phylum Cyanobacteriota; class Cyanophyceae; order Oscillatoriales; family Microcoleaceae; genus Microcoleus; species Microcoleus sp. N9_A2. Next base: position 320 of record NZ_JAUBRH010000119.1, read on the forward strand.
AGTAAACATCTATTTTTGTAATTTTCAAAATTCCTAAAACCATACGCAGAACGTTTTATTAACTTGAGCTTGTTGTTGATACCCTCAACAACACCACTTGTTGTTCTATGATCAAAGTAAGCAATTATCTCATCAAGCCAATTGGTAATAGTCTTCACACTTTCAGGAAAATATTGTTTGGCTCTTTTCTGCCAGCTCCCAATTCTCAACAATCCCCTGAACCAATTATTTTTTATTTTTTCAAATATTTTTCGGAATTTTTCTTTTAATTTATGCATTTCTGCGAGGGCAGGACACACTTTTTGAACTGAGGTTAATTTGAGCTTTTGCTTTTCCTTTAAACTCGTTTCATTCTTTAGTAACGAATATTTGCTGTCATTTATTCCCTCTAATATTTCTTGATATTTTGCTATTTTTTGGGGCGACTTCTATTTTTTGATAGAATCTATTACTTGCCTTCTTTCACGCTTTCTTTGTGTGTCTAACTCATTGTTTACTTGTACCATTACATGAAATCTGTCCGCTACCACTTGAACATTTGGCATCAGTTTTTTTACTAAACTTTTGTAACCTTTCCACAAATTTATACTTACTTCTCCTATTTGTTCTAAAACCTCTGAACCCCATGATTTAAGGACTGGCTCGATTTCAGCTTGTGTTCTGCCTTTGACAATTGTAATTAATTTAGATGTTTCTAAGTCTATTAATACGGCACAGTAATTTCCTTGGCTTTTTCTTAAAGCTATTTCATCAATTCCTAGTTTTTTTAAAGTTGATGGTTTTGACGATAATTCTTCTGAAGCATCTGACAACATTCTTTCTATTTCTTCTGTTGTCACTACTCCTTGTTTTGCTACACTGTGAATATCACTTGACAATACTGATTTGATTGTGCTATTTGCTAGTCGTTTTGTATAAGTTCTTCGGTTGTTCACAAAGTCTAATTTTTCGCTAAATGGTTTGCCACATTTTTTACATTTAAACTGTCGCCTGTTTATTTCTAAAAATACTGGCTGCTCTCCCCACGATAAATCTTTTACTACATATCGATGATTTTGATGTAATCTATTACTTTTTGTCCCGCAATGATGACAATGACTTTCTCGCTCGGTTGACTCCACCTGTAATATTATTCCAACCCACATTCCGCACCCTCAACTGGCACATACGCGGATTGAGGGGGTAGAAGTGAATCATTCGAGATCGAGCGTGAGTAAGAATACTCAATAATTTCGGTCACGCTGGCATCACGAGCGTTAAAAATTCCTGACAAGAGACGTGAGGGCGTTAGTTAAATCTGATACCAGTTAAAATTGCGCTCGGTAAAAAACCAAGTTTATTAGGTATCCGTAACCCGATTGCCTGACCAAAATGCGTTAATTGCGATCGCTCTTCCGTAACCAATCATCACCAAAAATAGTGTAAACTGGCGATCGCGATCAACGCTCAAATCAGGATTCAGCAGCCCATGCAGAAAGCATCTGAAATGAAAGTAGAAAACCTAGATCATCTGGGCTTGATAGCCGGTCTAATCGATGAAATAGGAATTGTCCAAAAAATCAATGAATTAGTAGGCGAACAACCGGGCGAGCTCGTCAGTCCCGGCCTGGTAGTCAAAGCCATGATTATCAATGGATTAGGGATGGTTTCCGCCCCATTATATTTATTTTCTAATTTTTTTGAAGGGAAAGCAATAGAACATTTACTTTGCTCAGGAATTCAAGCGTCACATCTCAATGATGACCGTTTAGGAAGAGTATTAGATAAATTATATTTGGTAGGAATTACCGAAATATTCACAACTATTGCCCTGTCAGCCGCTCAAAAATTCGAGATACCGACACATCTCACCTCGACTCAAGTTCATTTCATCTACATGGCAAATATGAACAAGAATTACCATCAATATCTTTTGAAAGCACAGAAAAAGATAACAATCAGTTAGATAATTCATCAATCAATCATCAAACATCCCCAGTACCAATTCAGATTACCTACGGCTACTCTCAAGGGCCAAGCCCCGACTTAAAACAGTTCATTTTAGACCTAATTTGTAGTGGAGACGGAGATGTGCCACTATTTTTACGAGTAGCTTCAGGAAACGAATCAGATAATTCCATATTCGCCTCAATTTGTCAAGACTTTAAAAAACAATTAAATCTCGACAGTTTAATGGTAGCTGACAGTGCATTATATAGTGCTCCCAACTTAGAAATGTTAACCAATTTAAAATGGTTAACTCGTGTACCACGCTTGCCTGAAACAAGCGCAGCAACTGGTATCTCAGCTAAATGAATCAGAATTTCATCAAAGCTCAGTGACCGGATATCGTTGGTCAGAACACAAAAGTAATTATGGTGGAATTGCACAAAGATGGTTAGTAGTAGAGAGCAGTTTGCGTCGTGATGCTGACCAACGTAAGTTAGAAAAAAACCTCAAAAAAGCTGAAATTGAGGGTCAGAAAAAGTTACGAGAGTTATCAAATATTGAATTTGCTTGTTCGGCAGATGCCTCCGCAGCAGCAAATCGTTTATCCAAACAACTAAAATATCATAATTTAACCGAAATTACCTGCGGGCAAACTACAGTAAAACCCGCTACTGATTCGACCATTTCTCATGACAATTCTAGCTCTAGCTTGATATTTAAAGTTCAAGCAAAACTAGAACTAGATGCGAATGTGGTAGCCCGAATAACCAAAGCTAGTGGCAGATTTATCTTAGCTACTAATGTGCTCGATGCAGAGCAATTAAGTCCTGATGAAATGATTGTAAAATATAAGGAACAGCAGTCGGCAGAGAGAGGGTTTGGGTTCCTAAAAGACCCGCTATTTTTTACGGATAGTGTATTCCTCAAATCCCCAGAAAAAATCGAGGCTTTAACTTTAATAATGGGTTTATGTTTGTTGGTTTATACTTTAGGTCAAAGGTTACTCAGGCAAAACTTGCAACTCAGTAATAAAACCGTAAAAAATCAATTGAGCAAAGGAACAAATCGACCTACTTTGCGCTGGATATTCCAAAGTTTTCAATCAATTCATGCGGTTTGTATTCAAGGAATTCAGCAAGTTTCTAATTTGACATCGGAACGGTTGGCTATATTAAATTTGTTTCCAGTCACCTGTCGGTCTTATTATTTCTTGTTGTGAAATGGTAATTGCTCAACTAGGGGAAAAAAGGGAGCCATGAATAGAGAGGGCTTGTTGAATAGCTTGATAAGCAGTTAAGCCCTGCCTTTTACCAGTATTCACAACGGAACGAACCGCCGCAAATAAATCTCGCCCCCATTCTGAACGAAAGCAATTAGTTACGCGACGAAATATCACGCTCATCCGAATCGCTTGTTCGCTAGAATTATTTGTGGGTGGAATTGTCACATCTTCCAGAAATAAGAACAAATTATCCATCAGCTCGCCATAGCGTTTTCGCAACCGGACACCATCCGGCTGATATGGTACTAAACTCAAAATTCTGGTTAATCTTTCTCGTAAATTGCTGCGACATCACTCCAGCTTAGCCTCGTCCATCCTGTCGCGTCGTCGATGGATGACAAAAGCCCTTAATAATAACCTCTTCATCGCTGGGGCAAAAATCCTGTCTCCTGCATCAATGGCATATTGGCAATCCCGCAGTTGATGGGCTAAACACACTTGCCATTGTTCTGCTGGGTGATTTTTTTGAGCGCTAAATAAGTCTGACACCCACACCTGTGGGCGATGCTCTCCCAGAATTTCGTTAATTACCCCAGTTCCTCGACTCGGGCGGATGACGTGCAAGCAAATATCCTGGTTCTGAAATACCCACTCCCATTGGTTTTGTCCGTTCACTCTGGCACTGGTTTCATCCGAGCAGATTAATTTTGCTTGTCGCAATCGTTGTAGTATTTGATTTACTCGATCGTCTAAACTGGTTTTGACGGTACTTAAGAGGTTGGCGATCGCTCCTTCGGATATCTTGAGTCCAAAAACCGATGACAAGATTCCCGACAGCCGTTCGTAGCCGATCGCATGAGTGTAGCGCAGATACGTAACCAGGCTTTGAATTGAACTGCCAAATGGTGAACCCGGTTCCATTCCTGCGGGTACGGGGGCAAGATACTCGGTTTGACAACAGGCGCAGCGACCGCTATAACGTTAGGAGCGCGTTACGATCGGGCGAATTGGTGGTAGTTCTATTTTGTCATAGACGGATTGCAATTTTTGGGCTCTGGCAGTGACTGTTTCTCCACACTCGGGACAATTTTTCACTCTTGCGATAATGATTTGGTCGGGTTCGAGATGTAGGTGTCTTCCCCCTCCTGCTCTGCCTACGCTTTTTTGTCTTTTGACCCCTTCTATTTTTGATGGCTTGATGTTGGGCTTGAATCCTTTCGATGGTGGAGTGCTGGAATTTTTGCTGGTTTTAGCGGGGGATGAGTCTGACTTTGAAGAGTAAGTGGCTAATGCGGAGCGTAGTTTTTCGATTTCCTGCCATAGATCTACTATCAAGGCGTCTTTTGCCTCGTCCGATAGTTGTTTTAGGTCAGGGAGTTTTTTCATTCCTTTATCTAATGTCTATCTCGTTCTCTTGTCAAGGGGGTTGAGCAATTACGTGAAATGAAGTTGAATATTGATTAATAAAACTAACTTACATTTAAATAATTGTTGAATCAACAGTGATGTATTATAGTCATAATGCGGGCGATATGCTAGCAATTAATAGTTGTTAATGGTCTAATTTTTGACGTTTTATGGGTTAAGAAGATTTAATTCATGCCCTCACGTCAATTTTTAGGGATTCCTAACTGCATGATGCGATAGTTGCACAAATCTTTGGGTGTTTTTACTCATTATTATCTCGGATGATTCACTTTTACCTCCTCAATCCGCGTATGTGCCAGTTGGGGGTGCGGAATGTGGGTTAAAAATACAAGTAGAAGAATTCAAAAGACACACGGGATTTTACCCTAAATCAATTCAGATCGATCGCATATGTCGAACGAAGAAAAATAGAGCTTTGTGCAAATAAAGAGGGATAAGAATGAGTGGTGTCCCTCTAGAAAAACCACCAAAAAATATTAGTAAATCAAGGAAGAAACAAGCTCAATCAGACGAGATAATTCGTAACTTGATTGAGGAAAAATTTGGAGAAGCTAAAAGAAGATTCAGCCTTGGTAGCCCACATTCCGCACCCCCAACTGGCACATAGGCAGATTGAGGGGGTAAAAGTGAATCATCCGAGACCATCATGAGTA
>NZ_JAUBRH010000120.1:2500-5060 GCF_036701775.1 Microcoleus sp. N9_A2
TCGCGGTACTGGTTCACTATCGGTCACACAGTAGTATTTAGCCTTACGAGATGGTCCTCGCTGATTCACACGGGATTTCACGGGCCCCGTGCTACTCGGGATACAGTCACGCTCTTTTCTACTTTCGACTACAGGACTTTCACCTTCTCTGGTGCAGCTTTCAACTGCTTTGTCTAGCTTCAAGATACGTTATTTGACTGTCCCACGACCCCAGAAGTAAAAACCTCTGGTTTAGGCTGTTTCCCGTTCGCTCACCACTACTTGGGAAATCGCTATTGCTTTCTCTTCCTCCAGCTACTAAGATGTTTCAATTCGCTGGGTTCGCCGCTATCAGTCTATGTATTCAACTGATGCTTACTGGGTTGCCCCATTCGGACATCTCCGGATCAATGCTTGCTTCCAGCTCCCCGGAGCTTATCGTCGGTCGCCACGTCCTTCTTCGCCTCTGTGTGCCTAGGTATCCACCGTTAGCCCTTTGTAACTTGACCACTTGATTCTTTGATGGTGGTCGCTAGTAAGATTTTCCGACGCATCGGATGACTTACCTGCTTGATGATGACTTAATTTCTATGCAGTTTTCAAGGTTCTGACTAGAGTTCTAGACTCCAGCATTCCGACTTCTTTTGAAGAGTCTGGGTGCTGATTTCTGTTCTTGGCTTTGATTGTCTTTGTAGTTAGTTAGATAGCTAGCTAGTGAGAGTGGAGGTAAGCGGACTCGAACCGCTGACTTCCTGCGTGCAAGGCAGGCGCTCTACCAACTGAGCTATACCCCCACTAAGCAAGTTCTGATTTTTCTGCCCTGATTCTTCAATTCATCATTTCATTGATGATACATGAATCATTGCTTTAAATTCATTACTTTTGTTTCCAGGTGGGCCATCCTGGATTTGAACCAGGGACCTCACCCTTATCAGGGGTGCGCTCTAACCAACTGAGCTAATAGCCCATTTCCCGAACCAGTTAATAGTTTGAAAGCTTTGACATCTATTTCTCGAACGACCAGGGATACTGATTACTACCTATTGTTTAGGTTCGGTAGTTGCTCAGATGGTCTCCCTAAAAGGAGGTGATCCAGCCACACCTTCCGGTACGGCTACCTTGTTACGACTTCACCCCAGTCATCAGCCCTGCCTTCGGCATCCTCCTCCCTTGCGGGTTAGAGTAATGACTTCGGGCGTGGCCAACTTCCATGGTGTGACGGGCGGTGTGTACAAGGCCCGGGAACGGATTCACCGCAGTATGCTGACCTGCGATTACTAGCGATTCCGCCTTCATGCAGGCGAGTTGCAGCCTGCAATCTGAACTGAGGCAGGGTTTACGGGATTAGCTCGCCCTCGCGGGTTGGCTGCCCTCTGTCCCTACCATTGTAGTACGTGTGTAGCCCAGGACGTAAGGGGCATGCTGACTTGACGTCATCCCCACCTTCCTCCGGTTTGTCACCGGCAGTCTGTTTAGAGTGCCCAACTTAATGATGGCAACTAAACACGAGGGTTGCGCTCGTTGCGGGACTTAACCCAACATCTCACGACACGAGCTGACGACAGCCATGCACCACCTGTGTTCGCGCTCCCGAAGGCACTCCTCTCTTTCAAGAGGATTCGCGACATGTCAAGTCCTGGTAAGGTTCTTCGCGTTGCATCGAATTAAACCACATACTCCACCGCTTGTGCGGGCCCCCGTCAATTCCTTTGAGTTTCACACTTGCGTGCGTACTCCCCAGGCGGGATACTTAACGCGTTAGCTACGGCACTGTCCGGGTCGATACAGACAACACCTAGTATCCATCGTTTACGGCTAGGACTACTGGGGTATCTAATCCCATTCGCTCCCCTAGCTTTCGTCCCTGAGTGTCAGTTATGGTCCAGCAAAGCGCCTTCGCCACCGATGTTCTTCCTGATCTCTACGCATTTCACCGCTACACCAGGAATTCCCTTTGCCCCTACCATACTCTAGCTGTTCAGTTTCCACTGCCTTTCCGAGGTTAAGCCCCGGTCTTTGACAGCAGACTTGAACTGCCACCTGCGGACGCTTTACGCCCAATCATTCCGGATAACGCTTGCATCCTCCGTCTTACCGCGGCTGCTGGCACGGAGTTAGCCGATGCTGATTCCTCTGGTACCGTCAGGTTGCTTTCACAACTTTCTTCCCAGAGAAAAGGGGTTTACAACCCAAGAGCCTTCTTCCCCCACGCGGTCTTGCTCCGTCAGGCTTTCGCCCATTGCGGAAAATTCCCCACTGCTGCCTCCCGTAGGAGTCTGGGCCGTGTCTCAGTCCCAGTGTGGCTGATCGTCCTCTCAGACCAGCTACCGATCGTCGCCTTGGTGGGCTTTTACTCCGCCAACTAGCTAATCGGACGCGAGCTCATCTTCAGGCTATAAATATTTTCCCTTTCGGTACATCGGGGCTTAGCAGTCGTTTCCAACTGTTGTCTCCGTCCTGAAGGCAGATTCTCACGCGTTACTCACCCGTCCGCCACTAAGTATTTCTACTCCGTTCGACTTGCATGTGTTAAGCAGACCGCCAGCGTTCATCCTGAGCCAGGATCAAACTCTCCGTGTTG